>NZ_JBVIJC010000007.1:381149-383609 GCF_055581605.1 Streptomyces sp. NPDC031418 | reverse complement strand
CCCCTCGGCGCGCGGCCCGACCCGGTACGGGGCACGGCCGCCCCTCGGCGCGCGGCCCGACCCGGTACGGGGCACGGCCGCCCCTCGGCGCGCGGCCCGACCCGGTACGGGGCACGGCCGCCCCTCGGCGCGCGGGCCGACCCGGTGCGGGGCACGGCCGCCCCTCGGCGTGTGGAGAGCTGCCGGTACAGTGGCTGGGTCGTCATCACGCCCGTACGGGAGGAAGCCGGTGCAATTCCGGCGCTGACCCGCAACCGTCAGCCACCCTTGTTCTTCCGGGTGGTGAGCCGGAGCACCCGTGCGGGACGTTGACCGGCTCACGTGCGTGGCGGCCCGCCGCGCACGGCACCGTCGAGGTCTACGGAGCCGAGCCGCCCGGGGCCTTCCCGCGCGCTGCCCGGCTCCCCGCAGGAGAGGCAGTCGCCGATCATGAACGTCCGCCGCAGCGCAGCGGCCCTGGCCGCCATAGGCGTGCTGGCCGCCGCCGCACCCGCCACGGCAGCCGGCCGGCCCCCGGCCTCTTCTCCCTCCCCCAAAGCCGCGATCCCCTCCGGCTTGTACGGCACCACCGACCCGACCTACGACGGGGTGTGGCGCCAGTCGCTCACCCTGATCGCCCAGCGCACCCTCGGCTACCGGCCCGCCCCCGCGGCCGTGGACTGGCTCGCCGGACAGCAGTGCGCCAACGGCGCGTTCGCCGCCTTCCGCGCCGACCCGGCGCGGGCCTGCGACAGCAAGGTCACCGTCGACACCAACAGCACGGCCGCCGCCGTACAGGCCCTCCAGGCGGTCGGCGGGCACGGCGGCGCGGTCGAGAAGGCGGTGCACTGGCTGAAGTCCGTGCAGAACAAGGACGGAAGCTGGGGCCTCTACCCCGGCGGCACCGGCGACGCCAACTCCACCTCCGTCGTCATCGGCGCGCTGTCCGCGAACGGCACCGACCCCGCGGACGTCCGCACCTCCGGCAAGTCCCCCTACGACGCCCTGGCCGCCTGGTCCGTCCCGTGCGACCAGGACGGCGGCGGCGCCCTCGCCTACCAGCCGGACAAGAAGGGCAAGCTGGTCGCCAACGCCGACGCGACGGCCGCCGGCGTGCTGGGCGCGCTCGGCAAGGGCTTCGTCGCGCAGGCCGGCAAGGCCCCGGCGCACGACACGTGCACCAAGGGCGGCCACCCCACGCCCGCCCAGATCGCGGACAACGGCGGCGCCTATCTGGCCTCGGCCCTCGCCAAGACCGGCCACCTCATGTCCACGCTGCCCGGCGCCACGGACCAGCCGGACTTCGGCAACACGGCGGACGCGGTCGTCGCGCTCGCCGCGGACGGCCGGGTCGAGCAGGCGAAGAAGGCGTACGGCTGGCTGGAGAAGCACGCCTCCCCCTGGGCGGCGCAGAGCGGCCCGGCCGCGTACGCCGAGCTGATCCTCGCCGCGCACGCGGTCGGCGCGCAGCCGGGCGACTTCGGCGGCACCAGCCTGGTGCACTCCCTCAACACCCTCGGCCCGGCTCCCCACATGTCCGCCGAGCAGCAGGAGAAGAAGAAGTCCGACGACAACTCGGCGTTCGGCGTCTGGTGGTTCGTCGGCGTCTGCCTCGTCGCGGGCATCGGGGTCGGCTTCCTGCTCAGCGGCCGGAAGAAGCGGCAGCCGTGAGCGTCGTCCGCCGTACCGCGCCCGCGCTGCTCGCCGCGCTCGCCCTGCTGCTCGGGGCGACGGGCGAGGCGCGGGCCACCGGCTACCGCTACTGGTCCTTCTGGGAACGCACCGGCGGCACCTGGACCTACGCCACCCAGGGCCCGTCGACCGCCCGCCCCGACGACGGAGCCGTCCTGGGCTTCCGCTTCGCGGTGAGCGCGGACTCCGCCGACGCGAGCAGGCCACGCGGTACGGCGCACTTCCACACCGTCTGCGCCGCCGTACCGGCGCGGCCGGGCACCAAGCGGGTGGCCCTGGTCCTCGACTTCGGCACCCCGGCGGACGCGCCCTCCGGCGAGACGCCGCCGGCCCGCCGCACGGCCTGCGCGCGGGTGTCCGGCGACGCCTCGGCCGCGGAAGCGCTGGCGAGCGTGGCCAAGCCGCTGCGGTACGACACCAACGCCCTGTTGTGCGCGATCGACGGGTACCCGCGCAAGGGCTGCGGGGAGGCGGTGTCCACGGACCGCAGTAACGGCGGCGCGAAGAGCAGCCCCGCGGGCGGGGGCCCTTCGCTGGGGCTGCCGATCGGCGCGGGCGCCGTGGCCCTGCTGGCGGCCGCGGCGGCCTGGCAGGCGAAGCGGCGGCGAAATGCCTCCGGCTGACCGGGAGCCGTCGCCGACCGAGCGGGGATCGGGGTCGGCTGACCGGGGATTTTCGCCGGCCGACCGTGGATCGGGGGCGGCTGACCGGGGACTGTCACCGGCCGACCGTGCACCGTGGGTGGCCAAGCAGGAGCCGTCGCCGGCTGACCGTGGCTCATGGGCGGCC